>NZ_LKET01000015.1 GCF_001317355.1 Oxobacter pfennigii | reverse complement strand
AGGCCCTATTTTATTTTTACGGTAAGCATTGGTAAAGTTTCTGCAGAATCTGTCTCTTCCTAGTAAAGCTTCAGTTGCTAAAAGGGATGCCATCATATCTCTGTTGCAAGGATCCATTATGGCCGAATCCATTCCGCCCTGTATCGCAAGAGTCAAGAAGTTGGCATTTATTATTTTCCTCAATGGCATACTGAAGGAAATATTGCTCAATCCCGATGTTATTTTAATGGTCGGATACATCTCTTTTATCTTCCTTGTGGATTCCAAGAATGTCAGAAGCGATGTATTATCAGCAGACAGCGCCATAACAAGGGGGTCTATATGTATCCTGTCCGGAGTAATACCGTACTTTGCAGCTCTGTCGGTAACAACTTTAGCTATATCCACCCTGGTCTGCACATCTGAAGGTATTCCTTTGTTGTTGCAGGTCAATGCAACGACCTGCCATTCAGTACCCTGAATTAAAGGATATATTACTTCGCACTTGTCTCCTTCATCGGATACGGAATTTATAAGTCCCGGTTTGTTTGCATATTTAAATACCGCTTCAATTACCCTTGGGTTGGGGCTGTCTATGCAAACAGGCTTGTCTACCGCATTTTGAACTATGTCCATAAGCCATTTTAAAGTCTCAACTTCTATGTCCGGTGCAGTGCTGGCGCA